>NZ_CP017270.1 GCF_001750685.1 Geosporobacter ferrireducens
ACCCATTCGCTTATCCCATTGGCGATCCATTAGATCATCAATGCACTGTATAAAAAAAATAACTAACAGTGAAGTAAGTATAGAACGGAAAGAAAATATCAAAAGATTTACCATAAGAACAATAAGGCTTTTGGAGCGCTGTAAAACCTGTGGGTAGTTTTTGCTGCATATGAAAAAACATACCCAATATATAAGCTGCACTAAACAATGTGACAGCATATATGGTATCAAGCGCTGCAGCAACAGAAAATAAAATTAAACTATAGGGGAGGATTGCATTTTTAAATTCCAGAGAAAGCAATTTTTGAGGCAGTTCTTCATCCATGTAGTCGTCCAGTAGTTTGATAACGATACCAATTAAAAAGGAAGTAAGGCAACTGAAAAATTACGCTATAATCTCCGACGGACAAAAGTCCTCACCTCACTAAAGCCTGAACTGGTTTTTGCTGATATTGGAATCACTAAATGTTCAGGGAACTGTTTTTGAAGCTGAACTACAGGACCTTTATTCGGTACCAAGTCCACTTTGTTAGCCAAAATTGCATAACCATCCTTAAGCTGTCCGAATTCGGCTAACTGATAATCCACTTTACTAATTGAATGAGAGGGATGGTCATAAAACATACTGGAGATATCAAACATATGAAGTATAATATCACTCTCTCGAATAGCCGTGAGAGTTTGAGCCATAGCTCTTCTCGTTTCCACATTCATATGAATGCCATCAGTCAACCCGCTGCTGTCAATAACTTGAATCCTCTGCCTTCCCTTACCCATTGGAATATCCGCTTCAAGTACCTGCAGGCATATGGTTTTGTATGGACTGACGGAGGATAACAATTCCTTTGCACGGGAAATGCTATAGCTTGTGTTTTCTATAACCCCATTATGATAAATTAATTGTATATTCACTGTTTCCAAGTGAAGAAATTGGGCAAAGTTCAGCATAAACAGTGTCTTCCCTACGTTAGGTTTCCCTACAATCAGACACTTTTTCATGTATAATCCTCCTCAGTGATATCATCACTATTTAACATCAATAAATTTTCTCTTGAAAAGTCCTCCCCTTTTTGCAGTCTTACAGCCTGCTTACGGATTGCCCTTTCAATAATGTTTCGGACCAATCGGGCATTTCCGCTGTTAATGCCATCCTCGATTCTTTTTTTAGATATAATCTTAGCCAATCTTGCTTTAGAGGAAAGTGAGAGCTTATAATCCCTTTTTTCCACCATTCTTTCGGCTATTAGAATTAACTCTTCCAGGGTATAGTCAGGAAAGTCGATGTGTATGGGAAATCTAGATTTTAAGCCCGGATTAGAACGAAGAAAAGTATCCATTTCATCTTTATAACCAGCCAGAATCAAAACAAGATTATCTTTATAATCCTCCATGCTTTTTACAAGAGCATCGATTGCTTCTTTTCCAAAATCCTTCTCGCCTCCCCTTGCTAGAGAATATGCTTCATCAATGAACATAATTCCACCAATAGATCTTTTTATTTGATCCCTTACCTTAACGGCTGTATGACCAATATATTCTCCGACCAAATCAGCCCGCTCAACTTCAATCAAATGGCCCTTCTCCAGAACCCCCATCTTTTGAAAAATTTTCCCCAAAAGTCTAGCTACTGTTGTTTTTCCCGTACCAGGATTACCTCTGAAAATCATATGTAATACAAGGGAGTCTGCTACCAGTTGTTCCACTCTTCTTTTCTTTTGAATATTGATATATGCTTGTATTTCTTTGACGAGTCCTTTTACATTGTTTAGACCAATTAAACTTTCCAGTTCGGCCAGAATTTCATCAAGGTGCTCCTCTGGTTGTTCTGCTTGAAGCGGCTGTACAGCTTTTCCATTTCGAATAACCGATAATTTTTTTAATGTTTCTTCTGTAGTCAACTTCCCATATTCAAACATATTTAAAATATCCTCGTAGGATCTGCCAATTGGATTTCTTTTCAAATTTATCACCTCGAAAAATGGTTACTATAACATCATATGCAGTTATAGGCAAAATTGTTTCAAAAAAAATAAAAGAGTTGACATGGCAGTCAACTCGGTGGGAATTTTATTCTTCGTCTTGTCGTTTATTGGGTGTAGAAAAGTTAATCGCTCTCATCGGAGTAATGGTGGATACTGCGTGCTTATAGATTAAGTGTTGTTTTCCATCACTGTCCAATACGATGGTATAACTGTCGAAGCCTTTCACAGAACCCTTTAGTTGAAATCCATTAATCAAATATATTGTGATAGGAATGTGTTCCTTTCGTACTTGATTTAAAAAAACATCCTGCAGATTAATTACTGTTTTCATAAATACCCCTCCCAATTCAATTTGGATCTTCTATAAAATATTCTATAATAAGTTTAGTTTTCCTTCAATAAAATTTGTTATGTCATGAAGGAATACTTTTTTTTCTTCATAAGCGCCGACATCGAACCATTGTATTTGATCATACCTTTTAAACCAAGTGATTTGTCGCTTTGCGTACCGCCTTGTATCTCTTTTAATAATTTCAACGGCAGCTTCTAACGAATAGTCTCCCTTTAGATATCGGATAATTTCCTTATAACCCAGCCCCTTCATAGAGATCGCATCCGTATCGAGGCCTGAAGCCATTAAGTTTTTTACCTCTTCAATTAAACCCTGTTGGATCATGAGATCAACCCGAAGATTAATTCGTTCATAAAGCTCCTTTCGGTCACGGATTAAACCAATCATAGCATATTGATATGCAGGGTTCTCAGTAAGAGATTCTTGGAAATCCTTGATTTTTTCGCCTCCTTCATAATAGACCTCTAAGGCACGAATCACTCTTTTTAGATTGTTTGGGTGAATACGTTCAGCTGCTTCCGAGTCTATATTGCGAAGCTTATCATGTATATATTTATTACCATATTTATGCGCTTCTTCTTCCAATTGTTTTCTTAAATTCCAATTCGAAATCGTCGCAGTAAAATCTATGTTGTAAATAATAGAATTGACATATAGTCCTGTACCACCTACAATAATCGGCAATTTACCGGATAAAAGGATTTTTTCAATATATGCCTTCGCTTTTTTCTGATATTGCGCTACAGAGAATTCTTCCCTTGGATCAATTTCGTCCATTAGATAATGGGGAATATGATCTTGCTCTTCAATACTGGGCTTTGCACTGCCAATATCCATATGCTTATAAATCTGCATGGAGTCTGCAGATACGATTTCCCCATCCATTTTTTTTGCGATCTCAATGGAAAGATCCGTCTTTCCTACCCCTGTAGGACCTACGATGATTACCAGCGGTTTTTTCATTCTATGTCTCCCCCTAGGTACGTTTAAATTTCTTTTCGATTTCTTGCTTTGACATGGAGATGATAACCGGCCTTCCATGGGGACAAGTATAAGGATTCTCTAAAGCTGCCAGCTGCTTCATGAGTGCGTGCATCTCGATTTTATGCAGTTTATTGTTTGCTTTTACGGCAGCCTTACAAGCCATAGAAATAATTTTTTCGATTTTTAGATGATAGTCGGAAATTCCAGACTCTGTACTGTAAATTTCTACAATTTCCATGAAGAAATTCTTTGTTTCCGGTTCACCGAATTGAAGAGGAACAGAACGAATTAAAAAAGCACTTCTGCCAAAAGGTTCAACTTCGAAACCCAAATCTTCAAAAACCTTTAAATCATTTTTCAATTTTTCAAATTCTGCCGGTGAAAGCTCTACAATAATGGGCGTTAAGAGCTTTTGCGCATACACCTTTTTTTCCTTATATTGTTTAAGCAATTGTGTATAAAGTATTTTTTCATGCGCAGCATGTTGATCGATTAGATACATCTGAAGGCCGTCATCCCCTACTAAATAGCTCGAGAAGATTTGTCCTACAATTTGAATATTTATCAGATGCGGGTGATAAATAATGTTCTCTACTGTAGGTTTTTCAGGTTCGTCTATGGCTTTGCGCTCATTTCTGTCAAAAGGTATAGTAGGCTTCTTATCTTCTGTCATCTTATTATTTGTAAAATAGACATTTTTATCCTCTCTGCCAAGGGGTTCCTCCCGCACGCTCTCAATATTTTTTTTATTAGAAACAGCAGGAATATCTATGAAGGTTTCCTGTCTCAGTTCCTCTTGATTTTTAGGTGTTAGTTTTATTTCGGGTATAAGTTTTTCTTGGAGCAGGTTCTCTTTGAGTGTGCTAATTAATAGAGATTTAATAAGCTTTTCATTACTAAACTTTATCTCAGTTTTTGCAGGATGGATATTTACATCAATTTCTTCCGGAGGAATTTTCAAATAAAGAAAGCAAATAGGAAATTTGTTGATCGGCAGCAGTGTACGATAAGCTTCATCAATAGCCTCTGTAACGACCTTACTTTTTATAAGCCTGCCATTTACGAAAACAGCCTGTTGCTGACGATTTCCCCGGTACATATCGGTCTTAGAAAAATAAGCTTCTACAAAATAATTATTTTCTGCTTTATGGGCAGTCAGCATATTTTTAGCCAGTTCTTTCCCATAAATACTAGTGATCGTATGAAAAATATTATTCGTTCCAGAAGTTACGAAAACGATACTATTATTATTAATAAGTTTGAAGCCTTTATCTGGATGAGCCAATGCAATTTTACTTACTAAATCAATGATATGGCTAGATTCAGAAGTATTGTTTCTTAAAAATTTAAATCTTGCAGGCGTATTGTAAAATAGGTTTTTTACGATAACTGTTGTGCCAGTAGGGCAGCCGATTTCTTTTTTGAATATAACTTTCCCGCCGTGCAGCTCTAAATGGATACCGGCTGGAGCTTCTTCTGTCTTCGTAATCAGTTCAACCTGCGAAACAGAAGCAATACTGGCCAAGGCTTCTCCTCGGAAGCCTAGTGATAAAGTGCTGCTAAGATCTTCAATTTGTGTAATCTTACTGGTTGCATGTCGCTCAAAAGCAATCTCTACGTCAGAAGAGTATATGCCGGAGCCATTGTCTGAGATGCGTATATATTCTTTTCCGGCATCACGTACTTCTATAACAATCATAGTAGCTAGTGCATCAATAGCATTTTCTACAAGCTCTTTTATAACAGAAGCTGGCCGGTCCACAACTTCACCGGCGGCGATTTTATTAGAAGTAAAAGAATCTAGAAGATGAATTCGGTTATTCATTCAGAAGATCACCTGCAATCCTTTGCCATATTTAAAAGCCTATGCAAGTGATTCATGGCTTCAAGCGGCGTAGTATTTAAAACATCAATTTTCAGCAATTCTGAGACAATTTGGTCCGTATGATAATGAAAGAGATCTAATTGCTCATCTTTTGTTAGTGCGATTTCTGATTCTTTGATATCCTGCCCTTGATTTCGCTTATTGATATCGTTCGCTTCAAGCTGATATAATATTTGCTTCGCACGATTTACGATTTTTTCAGATACACCTGCCAGTTTTGCTACCTGTATGCCATAACTTTGGTCGGCACCGCCACGGATGATTTTACGAAGAAAAATAATATCATCCCCTTTTTCCTTAACGGCTATACAATAATTTTTTACACCCTCTAAAATTCCTTCTAGTTCTGTTAATTCATGATAGTGGGTAGCAAACAGTGTTCTTGCACCTAGGTGCTCAAAGCTGCTGATATATTCTACTACTGCCCAGGCGATGCTCAAACCATCATAGGTGCTGGTACCACGGCCGATTTCATCTAAAAGAATCAGGCTTTTCGGTGTTGCAGCATTAATGATATTTGCCAATTCGCTCATTTCTACCATGAAGGTACTTTGACCCTGAGCTAAATCGTCAGAAGCGCCTACACGTGTAAAGATTCTATCTACAATACCGATCACAGCTGCATCTGCAGGAACGAAACAACCGATTTGTGCCATGAGTACGATGAGTGATACCTGACGCATATAGGTAGATTTACCTGCCATATTTGGTCCTGTTAAAATTGTAAATCTGTTGTCCTTGCAGTCTAAAAGCGTATCGTTAGGGATAAAGTAGCTCTCTGACATCATTTTTTCTACTACCGGGTGCCTGCCATTTTGTATATGGATAAGATGATCCTCGTTTATAACCGGTTTTGTATAATTTTGGCGGTCACTAATATCAGCAAAAGAAATTAAAACGTCCAATATAGCAATGGCCTTTGCTGTTTTTTGGATCATTTCAGTATGGGCACTTACCTTTTCTCGAACCTCGGTAAAAATTTGATATTCTAATTCAGTAATCCGTTCTTCAGCACCTAATATTTTTGATTCTATTTCTTTTAATTCCGGTGTAATATATCTTTCTGCATTTGCCAGAGTTTGTTTTCTAATATAGTGAGAGGGTACCAGACCCAGATTTGATTTCGTTACTTCTATATAGTAACCAAAGACTTTGTTATAGCCTATTTTAAGTGACTTAATGCCTGTTTTCTGTTTTTCCTCAGTTTCAAGATTCACGATCCAAGACTTGCCCTTTGTGATCGCTTCCCTTAGATTGAAGATTTCCGGATGATAAGTTTCTTTTATGATACCTCCATCCTTCAAAGAAATGGGAGGATCATCTACAATCGCATCTTCAATGCATTGAATGACCTCCTGATGCGTATTCATACGGTCATTAATTTCTATTAGTGCATCACAGGAAAAAGAATTCAATAGGATTTTAATTTTGGGAATCATAGATAAGGAGGATTTTAGCCATATTAAATCTCTTCCGTTTGCATTGCCGTAAGATATTCTTCCTACAAGGCGTTCGAGATCATATGTCTCTCTAAGATATTCCTTAAGATCTTCTCGTGTCAGTAAATCCACTTTTAATGCTTCAACAGCATCTAATCTTTGTTGAATATCACGGGATCTGGTCAAAGGCTCCTCAATCCATTGCTTTAATAATCTAGCCCCCATTGCTGTATTGGTTTTATCTAAAACCCATAATAAAGAGCCTTTTCTACTCCGATCTCTCATGGTTTCGGTCAACTCTAGATTCTTTCTTGTAGTCTTATCCAATACCATATAGTCTTCTGTATGGTAATATTGTATTTTGTAGAGATGGTTAATGGATTTTTTATGAGTTTGCTCAAGATAAGTAAGTAAAGCACCTGCAGAGCCTGTACATAAGGAATGGTCTTGAAGTCCCAATCCTTCTAAACTAAGCAAATGAAAATGATTTTTCAAAGTTTTGACACCATAATCTATTTTATAGGCCCAGCTGTCAAATTTCGTAATATATGTCTGACTGCATACTGCACGGATTTCTCTTTCTACCGCAAGATCTTCATAGGAATCTTGGTTGATAATAATTTCTCTTGGATTTATTTTTACAGCTTCATTTAAAAAATTAGAAAAAACATTTTTGCCTGTAAATTCCGTTACGCGCAGATCGCCAGTAGAAATATCTGCATAGGAAATGCCGATACCTTCCTCATGAAATAGCGCTGCCATGATATAATTATTTTCTTTTTCTTTCAGCATTGACGGATCAATCACCGTACCGGGAGTAATGACTTTAATTACTTCCCTTTTCACAATCCCCTTTGCTGCAGAGGGATCTTCTACCTGCTCACAAATTGCTACCTTATATCCCTTATCAATTAGCTTTGAGATATAATTTTCCGCTGCATGATAAGGAACTCCACACATAGGAGCTCTTTCTTCTAAACCGCAATCTCTTCCGGTTAATGCAATTTCAAGTTCTTTGGCAGCTAATACCGCATCCTCAAAGAACATTTCGTAAAAGTCACCTAGTCGAAAGAAAAGAATACAATCTGGGTATTGATCCTTTTGCTCTAAGTATTGTTTCATCATTGGTGTTAGTTGTTCCATACCTTTTCCCCCACTACTGCAGTTTTCTTATCATTATTATAACATAAGGATATGTAATTTTTAAGGATAGAACCAGGAAGATTCCCGGCACTATCCTTAAAGAGTATGATCAATTGCTATACCATTTAAACTAAAAGTTCTGGCCTCGGTAATCTTAACTTGAGCTAATTGTCCAATTAAATCCTTGCTGCCAGAAAGATTTACGAGTTTACTGCTTCTGGTACGCCCCATTAATTTAGAGGCATCATTTTTACTTTCTCCTTCTACTAAAACCTCAACAACAGCATCTTTATAATCCATATTTTTTCTTGCAATAATCTCATTTAAAGTATTTAAAAGCCTGTTAAAACGTTCATGCTTAACGTCTTCAGGTACCTGCTCTGTTAATTTAGCAGCGGGCGTTCCTTCCCGAACAGAATAAAGAAAAGTAAATGCAGAATCATATTCCACTTGTTTAACGAGATCCAATGTTTCTAAAAAATCTTCTTCTGTTTCGCCCGGAAAGCCTACAATGATATCTGTTGTAATAGCAATATTGGGAATGCTGGCCTTTAATTGCGTCACTAGATCTAGATACTGCTCTTTCGTGTAGTGACGGTTCATTTCTTTAAGAATCTTTGTACTGCCGGATTGAACAGGAAGATGAATATGCTCACAGATTTTATCACAATCCCTCATTGCCTCGATCAATCGGGGAGATAGATCCTTTGGATGCGAAGTCATAAATCTTATTCTTTCAAGGCCTTCAGTTTCATTGATCTGAATCAGTAAGTCTGAAAAATCTATCTTATTTTCTAATGTTTTGCCATAAGAATTTACATTTTGCCCCAGTAATGTCACTTCTTTTGTTCCTTGAGCAACCAATTGCTTGATTTCTTCTACAATGTCTTCAGGATTCCTGCTTCTTTCCCTACCTCTGGTATAGGGTACAATACAGTAGGTGCAAAAATTATTACAACCATACATGATATTTACAAAGGCTTTTAGTCCATATTTACGGACTACAGGAATACCCTCTACTACGGTTCCTTCTTCATCCCATACTTCTACGATCATGTGATCAGATTTTTTACAGTTGGCCAACAACTCTGGAAAATTATGCAGATTATGTGTTCCAAAAACCAAGTCCACATGATTATATTTCTTTTTGATCTGATCAACTACATGTGCTTGTTGCATCATACAACCGCAAACAGCAATAATCATATCCGGTCTTTCTTTTTTAAGGGGTTTTAATTGTCCAAGATTTCCATATACTTTTAGCTCTGCATTTTCCCGCACACAGCATGTATTGTAAATAATCAAATCAGCTTCTTCTTGTTCGTTTGTTTCTGTATAGCCCATATTATTAAGCATGCCGGCCAGCTTTTCTGAATCATGTTCATTCATTTGACAGCCATAGGTAATAATCATAGCTTTCTTTTTATTACCCTTTTCGTAATAAAATTCATCATTAATCTGGCGTACCTCGTTTATATAAATCTGCTGCCGAAGTTGTTCTTCGGTAGAGACTTTAACAATTTCACGTTTACTCAAAGCATATTCCTCCTAAAAAACATATTCCTATTAGTATTTTTCCGCAATCTAATCCATATTATATCAGATGTAAGAAAAAAAAAGAAGCTGCATGAAGATAATCTAAATAGTTTAACAAAATTTCGCGAAAAAGATTGAATAAGCACTATTGCCTCGGAAATAGAATTTGAGGAAGCCAGTATATATTAATACTGGCTTCCTCGAAATTCTTTTATTGTATTTAAATCTGTGATGAGTATACTACCAGAATGTGGTTTTCCTAAATATTTATTAAATTCTTTTTCGATATCCACATGTGAATTGAGGGCAACCAAGTATAAATACCTCTCATCTTTTACATAATGATAAAGAAAGTAATACTTCATATGCATCACTCATTTTTTTTATATTTTTAGAACTAAAAATCAACTTCATAAAAATATGGATCATGAATGATATTCATTTTACCTACACTATTAGCATCTGCGAAAAAGGCGATTTCAATGTTAAGTAATAAATAGAAAAAATAGTGTGAAATACAATTTCACCACATAATTTATGAATTTTGTGGCATGATAGATGTGTAAATTTTACATAAAATAAAAGTTTAGGGGGTAATTTAATGAAATTATCTACTCGAATAGTGAACATGCAAGAGTCGCCAATTAGAAAACTAGTTCCATTTGCAGAAAATGCAAAAAAAGAAGGAAAAAAGGTGTATCATCTAAATATCGGACAACCTGATATTGAAACACCTGAAAACTTTATGAATGCTGTTAGAAAATTTGATGACAAAGTATTAAAGTATTCATTTTCACAAGGTATGCCTGAGCTGGTCGATGCGATGATTAAGTATTACAAAAAATATAATATGGCCTTTGAAAAAGATGAGATCCTAATCATGAATGGCGGAAGTGAAGCTTTATTATTTGCACTGATAGCCATTGCAGATGATGGTGATGAAGTGATTGTACCAGAGCCTTTCTACACCAATTATAATGGTTTTGGAAGCGCGGTTGGGGTAAACGTTGTTCCTATCACAACAGAAGCTTCAAAAGGCTTCCATTTACCTGCTAAAGAAGAGATCATAAAAGCAATCAATAGCAAATCAAGGGCTATTCTTTTATCAAATCCTGGAAATCCAACAGGTGTTGTTTATACAAAAAAAGAAGTTCAAATGCTTGCAGATATTGCAAAGG
Source organism: Geosporobacter ferrireducens (assembly GCF_001750685.1). Classification (GTDB taxonomy): domain Bacteria; phylum Bacillota; class Clostridia; order Peptostreptococcales; family Thermotaleaceae; genus Geosporobacter; species Geosporobacter ferrireducens. Next base: position 10,500 of record NZ_CP017270.1, read on the forward strand.
AATACAATCTTTATGTAATTGCTGACGAAGTATATAGAGAATTTGTATATGATAACCTAGAATATACAAGCTTTGGAAATATTTCTGAAATTCAAGATCATGTAATCATTGTAGATAGTGTATCCAAAAGATTCAGTGCTTGTGGTGCTAGAATTGGTGCAGTCTTAAGTAAGAATAAGGAATTAATGAAGCAAATATTAAAGCTTTGCCAAGGCAGATTATGCTGCCCAACACTGGAACAAATTGGTGCAGTAGAGCTGTACAACGTATCTGATGACTATTTTAATGCGGTTTTAGTAGAATATCAAAAAAGAAGAGATATTGTATTTGAAGGACTAAGCAGTATACCCGGTGTTATTTGTGAAAGACCAACAGGTGCATTTTATGTAATTGCAAAATTACCAGTTATAAATGCTGAAGAGTTTGTGATTTGGATGTTAAAAGACTTTAGCGTAGACAATGAAACCGTTATGTTAGCTCCTGCTGAAGGTTTTTATGCAACGCCTGGCTTAGGTAAGGATGAAGCAAGAATTGCATATATCCTTAATGAAGATGATTTGAGAAAATCAATGAATATTTTAAAGATTGCTTTAGAAAAATATCCACAAAAAAAATAAATTAAAAAAGCTTTCGCCGATTTAGGCGAAAGCTTTTTTTAATCTTCTTGTCTTAATAATCTTTCATCCAATTCGCAGGTACCATTATTGCAGTAACCAGCTATGCAATGAATACATGTAATAAATCCACATTCCCTGGGTTCTCCAAAACCTTTAACCTCATAATCTTTTTCGTACATAATTTGGCACCTCCATTGAATTAATCCGAATCTACTATACATTTATATTATAATACAAGAATACAATCATGTCAATTGTATACATTGTGACAAATAAAAAAAGATGCAGTTAAAGAACTACATCCTTCTTTTCACCAAATATCTTTTTCCAAAGGGGTTGCTTTGTGTTTAGCTTCTTAACCTGTTCCTTCAATTCTGCCAATTCATAGGATTTTTGCTTTAAGCGCATTTTCAGTCGGGCATTTTCACAAATCAAGATATCTTTTTCTTTTTTGAAATGTGTTTCATTCCCTTCCATGTCTTGCACAACATCGTCAAAGTGGTTAATAATTTCGTTTTTTGTTTCATCAATTTTATATTGAAGCTGCTCATTCATGTTATGATTAATACGGTTGCATAGTTCTTCCAGCATACTGGAAAGTTCCAATTCTGCAGGTTGATTTATGATACTTAATTCAGAACTGCTGGCAGTAACAGCAACCTCATGATTCCCGTGAACTAAAATTTCTGGCGTATCAAGAATTAATTTAATTTGCTTATTTGTGAGCCCTTTTTCTTGGAGTTCCTTTATATAAATAAATTGTTCAATTTCTTTGTATGTATAATAGCGACGATTGGAATTTGTTCTAGGGATCTCCAATTTGAATTCATCCTCATAATATCGTAATACATGTGTATCATAATCAGTGATTTTGCTAACCTCAGAAATGGAATATTTCTTTTCTTTATCAATCATATGATTTCCCCCCTAACTACTGATTATATTCTGTACATTAGCTTTTAATTCCTTTCATTGTTGTTTTGATCCATACTGCTCATTTTTTCAATAACCTCCTTAATAATCCAGTCCGGGGTTGATGCTCCGGCTGTTACTCCAATTTTATTCATTTTTTCTATTATATCCATTGGTAAATCCTCGGCAGTTTCTACATGATAGGTATATTTACAATATTTTTTACTGATCTGTAGAAGCTTTTGTGTATTCGAACTATGATATCCGCCAATTACAATCATTGCATCTACCTGTTGCGCTACATTTGCACAGGATGATTGTCGTTCTCTGGTTGCAACGCATATGGTATTAAAGGGTTCTACCACTTTAGCTTTATGATTTAGCTCCTTTAAAATTGCATTCCATAACTCAGAGGTTATTGTTGTCTGTGCAACAATACATAACTTATCAAAATTGGGTAGAGAATCTACCTGGAAGACATGGTTCAAAATATACGCTTTATTATCACACCAACCATTGATTCCGATAACTTCCGGATGAGTAGGGTCACCGATAATAACAATGGAATAACCCTTCTGATGATATTCATAAACGATCTTTTGTACCTTTCTTACAAAGGGACAAGTGGCGTCAATGATTTCAACATTATTTTCCTTTGCTTTTTCATATACTTCTAAAGGAACTCCATGGGAGCGTATAATAACAATGCTGTCTTTGCCATCCTGAATATCATCTATAGACTGTACACCCATGGACTCTAATTTTTGAACAACCTGAGGGTTATGAATAAGTGGTCCGTAGGTGTGAATTCTTTTATCCCTATGCAAATCTACTGCGTGGAAGGTTCTTTGGATGGCTTCTTTCACGCCAAAACAATACCCAGCATTCTTTGCAATGATGATCTCCAATATTATTATACCTCCTAAATCAGTTTATAATTTAATTTCTACATCATATTACAAAATTCCTCCTATGTAAAGAGATTAATTTATGATATAGAGCAAGCAATTTCAGTTTCTATTTGCTCCATTACCTTTTGACTAAGCTCCTGATAGGTATCCACGCTTAACTTTTGACCATAATATTCCTCAAAGCTTAAGGGTGCACCAACTTTAACCTTTATTTTTCTGAATAGTTTATAATCAGAAATAATTGCCACAGGAACAATAGGAACCTTTCCTTTTATGGCGATCATGGCAAGGCCAGGCTTTACATTAGAAGGCGCTCCTTTCTTTTTACGGGTACCTTCTGGGAAGATGCCAAGAACCTTGCCACTGTTTAGAGCCTTTAAAGAATTCTTAATTGCTGATAAATCAGCGCCATCTCTGTTGACAGGAATCATATCTAGTTTTCTAATGATTGCTCCCAGTATTTTGATTCCAAAGAGTTCCTCTTTTGCCATATAAGTCATTTTGCGAGGAATTGTGGTACCGATAATAACAGGATCTAAATTATGAATATGATTGGAACAGACAATACAGGCACCTTCCTTAGGAATATAATGCAAATTCTCAACTTCTATGCGATAAAAAAGGTCTACATAGATTTTCATGAGATTTCTGGCAAAAGTGTAAAAATCCATTTTGCTTCCTCCCTACTGAATATAGGATAATATTTTATCAACCACTTTCTCTATGCTCAAGCCCGTAGTATCTATAAGAATGGCATCCTCAGCTTGAATCAGTGGTGCCAGTTCTCTTTCTGTATCAATCCTATCACGATTTGAAATTTCTGACTTCACATCTTCTAAAGAAGTAGTAAAGCCTTTTCGACGCTGTTCCTCAAAGCGTCTCCTTGCTCGTTCATCAATGGATGCAGTAAGGAAGAATTTATAGGCTGCATCTGGCAAAACAAAGGTTCCAATATCCCGGCCATCCATCACTACATTTTGTGCAGCAGCAATAGTTCTTTGGAATTCTACCATTTTTTTTCGAACTGGAGAAAGCTTGGCTACTTCAGAAACCAATTGATTCACTTCAGGACTTCGGATTTCTTCTGTGACATTGGTTCCATTTAGATAAATATCATCTCCTATCAGCTCTATCCTTATATCAGCCAGCAATGCTTCAATTTGCTGAGCATCTTTCGTATCTACAAAATTTTGAATAAACTTCAATGTTACAGCACGATACATGGCACCTGTATCAATGTATGTAAGTTTTTTAACCTTTGCGATTATTTTTGCGATCGTACTCTTACCTGCACCAGCAGGTCCATCTATAGTAATACTCATATTACCCACGCATACTTCCTCCAAGCTTAGATTCTATTTAAAAGATAAAACATCTACAAAACTATCATAATATTAAATATTTATCTTTACAATATAAAAAACTAATTCTTATTCAATCTCAAGTTAATAATCTCTTCTTTAAAGAATTGGCTAAGGCTATTTGCGGGAGAATCGGGATCACTTTTCAAGTGCAATGCTTGCAATAAAAATAGGGATAATAGGCAGGCAATGGCCAAAGAAAAGAAGATCCTTTCAATAATGTATACAGTTTTTAGAATCAACTTTGACATTGGTAAACCTCCCGATAAAAGAATAGCTTCTATAGTAGTATTATACGCTAATTCCAGCTAGATATCCTGTTGAAAATGCAATTTGAAGATTATAACCACCGGTTAATCCTTCTACATCAAGGACTTCACCTGCAAAATGCAAACCGGATATTTTTTTTGATTCTAAAGTAGAAGGGTTGATTTCTTTAACATCAATTCCTCCCGAAGTTATAATCGCTTCCTGAATAGGTCTTGTACGCGTAATCGTTAGTGGCAGACCGGTGATAAGCTTCAATAAAATTCTACGCTCTTCCTTGCTGATTTGGTTCACAAATTTTTCCTCCGGTATACCTGAGAGTTGAATAATAACAGGAATCAGCTTTGCTGGAAGCAAATCATCCAGTGCATTTTTTAACTGTTTTCTGCTATATTTATCAAAATCCCGCTGTATCCTCTTATCTAACGTATCTTCATCCAAAGCAGGCTTTAAATTGATAAATGCTTTTATTTTTTCCTTATCAAGATACTTTGCCAGATAGTTGCTTGTAGATAATACAATAGGTCCGGATATACCGAAATGTGTAAAAATCATTTCTCCAAATTCTCTGTGTATCTCCCTGTCCTGATAAAAGACCTGTAAGGAAACATTTTTTAATGAAAGTCCTTGCAGGTTTTTGATCCACTTTTCTTCCGTCTCCAAAGGAACCAATGCAGGTTTAAGGGAAACTATATGATGGCCTGCTTTCTGTGCGAAAGTATAACCATCCCCAGTGGAACCTGTAACCGGATAAGAAAGACCGCCGGTTGCGATGATGAGCTTACTGCAAGGCAGAATTTGGTTATTTGTTAATCGTACCCCTCTCACAGCATTATCTTCATAGAGAACATCCCTTACCTCAGATTGCAGGCGAATATCGACTCCGTGAGAAACCATATAGGTCATTAAAGCCTTGATGACATCACTAGACTTATCAGAACGGGGAAATACACGATTGCCTCGTTCAACCTTTGTGGGTACACCGTATTGATGAAGTAAATGAAGGATATCATCGTTAGTAAAGCTATAAAAGGCACTATATAAGAAATTTCTGTTTTTTGTAATATTTTGCAGCAGATCCTCAATGTCTCCGGTATTTGTGATATTACAACGTCCTTTTCCCGTAATATACAGTTTCTTACCTAATTTTTCATTTTTTTCTAGTAAAACAACCTGTTTTCCTTGCGCTGCAGCTGTTCCTGCTGCCAGCATTCCAGCAGCGCCTCCGCCTATTACTACAATTGATTCCATAAAAAAATCCTTCCTATTTTATAACGTATTTTCTAAATGAGCAGTATCATTCATTGTTACAATGACTGGTCCATACTCCCTGAATTCAACAACATTAATGCAGGCATTATCCTGGCGAATCCTATAAAAATTAGATAAATCCATATCCATCAGGCCTAATAAGATTGCTTTGATGGCAGTTCCATGAGAAACGACAGCTACATTTTTATTAGGATTTTCTTCTACGATACGATGGAGGGCTGCCAATCCTCTACTCTGTACATCAAGTAATTTTTCCGCTCCTGGAATCTGTGCTTCATGAGGTTTGCTTCTCCAAATCCTATAGTGCGTGAGGTGCTTTTCTTGAATTTCCCGATTGGTTAGACCTTCCCAATGTCCAAAGGACATTTCGCGAAGCTCAGGGATAATATTCACCTTATATTGAAATTCCTTTGCAACAGCTTGTGCGGTTGACAAAGCTCGATCTAAATCACTGCTGTAGATAGCATCAATAGAATAATTTTTCATTCTTTTTCCTAAGTGTTGGGCTTGCAGTAATCCCTTTTCATTTAATTGAATATTTTTAGCTCCTTGAGCCCTAGTCTCTGCATTCCAGACGGTTTCGCCATGTCTGATAATATAAAGTTTGGTCATCTTGCTAATCGCCCCCCTTAAAGTTCAAATCTATTATAACATTAAAAATTCATTACCACTATTACAATATATTTTTACCATTAACAATAAAGATAAACGGATTCCGAAAACAATTTCTAAAAACAATCAACTGCGATTTCTCGCAGTTGATTGTTTTTGCGGCTATATATTTTAGTACCAGCCTCTAATTTCATTGCAGTAGCAACACGCTTAATAGACATCATATATGCTGCTGTTCTCATATCTACCTTATGCTCTTCTTTTAATGCCCAGATTTCTTCGAAGGCTTTTACCATCAATGCTTCCTGCTTTGTTTGCACTTCTTCGAAGCTCCAGTAATAGTTCATTAGGTTTTGTACCCACTCGAAGTAGGATACAGTTACTCCGCCGGCATTTGCAAGAATGTCCGGAATAACTACGATACCCTTTTTGAATAATACTTCATCTGCTTCCGGTGTTGTAGGTCCATTGGCTCCTTCAGAGATGATTTTTGCCTTGATATCATTTACATTCTTAGATGTGATTTGGTTTTCTAAAGCACATGGGAATAACATATCTACATCCATGGTTAATACTTCACTTCTGTCGATTTCCTTTGCTGCGCCTGGGAAGCCCTTTACATGTCTGTTTTGTGCTGCATATTCCATCAATGCCTTCACATCTAATCCATTTTCATTTACGATGCATGCACTGGAGTCAGATACTGCAATTACCTTTGCGCCCATCTGCGTGATGTATAATGCTGCATAGCTTCCTACGTTTCCGAATCCTTGAATGGCTACCGTTGCACCATTTAAGTCTAATCCGGTTTTCTTTGCTGCATCTCTTGCCATGATCGCTACGCCGTATCCTGTTGCTTCTGTTCTTGCTAAAGAACCGCCAAAATCGACAGGCTTTCCTGTGATTACGCCAGGCTCGTTATATCCTCTTAATTTGCTGAACTCATCTACCATCCAAGACATGATCTGTCCATTTGTATTTACATCCGGTGCCGGAATGTCTTTTCTGTCTCCTACGATTGGAGCGATTGCTGTTATGTATGCTCTTGACAATCTCTCTAATTCGCCTTTTGATAATGTTGCCGGATCTACGATGATTCCGCCCTTGCCGCCACCGTATGGTAACCCGATTACATTACATTTGAATGTCATCCATGTGGATAATGCCTTTACTTCATCTCTAGATACATCGTGATGGAAACGGATACCGCCCTTTGTCGGTCCAGGTGCATCGTTGTGCTGTGCTCTGAAACCAATAAAAGTTTTAATGCTTCCATCATCCATTCTTACCGGAATAGATACTTCCAAGGTTCTTAAAGGATTCTTTAAGATTTCATATACTGCCGGATCTGCTCCTAATTTGTCACATGCTACCTTAACCTGATGCTGTGCAATCTCAAAAGGATTTAATGTTTTTTCAGCCATTTCTTATGACCTCCTGTAAAATTAATATATCAGAAATACATTGAAATATTTCTAGATAACTGGAATGTATTTTGCGTGTCTACTTTTTCCCATTATAAATATTATGTTTTTCCCATATTTTTTCAAGGGCATCAAAGGTACTTGTGATTTCATCCTTCTCCCGCATACCGACTGCAACAACCAAGGCATTAATTAAGCTTAACGGTGCAACTAATGAATCTACAAAAGTAGCCATATGGCTTCTGGCAGTCAATGTATAATCCGCTATTGAAGCAATCGGGGAAACCTGGCTGTCCGTTATGCCTACGACCAAAGCTCCCTGATCTTTTGTATATTTTAACGCATTCAGCGTATTTGTAGAATATCTTGGAAAACTGATTCCGATCACAAGATCTTCTTTACCTACCCGAATCATTTGCTCAAAAATATCACTAACTCCTGAGGTAACCACTTTCACATTATCATGTATAAGATTTAAATAAAAACCAAGATATTCTGCTAAGGTTGTAGAGCTTCTTAAGCCTAAAATATAGATTCTTTTTGCATCGAAAATACTATTAACTACTTTTTGAAATACCTCAGCATCAATTTCTTCGATCGTAGCGCGGATGTTATCCATGTCTGCTTTCAGAACCTTTTTTAAGACGGCACTTTCATTGGAATAATCCCTTAGACATTTCTAGTCGTTGCACTGTAGTTAGCTTTGTTTTAATTAATTCCTGCAACTCTCTTTGCAATTTTGGATATCCATCATAACCTAAGGTATTGGCAAAGCGAACCACCGTAGATTCACTTACCCCTACCTTAATACCCAGCTTTGAAGCTGTCATAAAAGCAGCCTTATCATAGTTGTTGGAAATAAACTCAGCAATTAGTTTTTGGCCTTTACTCAACCTTGGGTAAATCTTCTGAATAGTTCTTATTAAATCTTTATGCTCATCGTTCATGGTGATACCTCACTTAGAATTGTTTAATATTTTTCAACCAATCTATAACCTTCGGCTAATGCACGACGATTTAATTCTTCAGTTCCTTTTGGAACCCTGCTTAATACTGCTTCTTCTAAAGATTCTTTGCTGACAGTATTTAAGATTTGCTGGATAGCACCCATTGCAATAATATTTGCTACCATTGGCTTTCCGATTACCTCTACAGCTGTTTGCAATATAGGAATCTGAATAACCTTTCCAGCCTGTACGCCTTCTGGTAACCTTACAGAAGAGTCAACTAGGAGAATACCATCCTTTTTAATATCATTGATATATTTATCAGCTGCTACCTGTGTCAATGATAAAAGAAGGTCAGGTACTTCTACTTTTGGAAAGTCTATTTCATTTTCGCTGATGATTACCTCAGCTTTACTAGCTCCACCCCTTGCTTCCGGACCATAAGATTGGGACTGGATAGCATTTTTTCCGTCTAATAGAGCTGCTTCGGCCATGATGATACCACCTAATATCAGACCTTGACCACCTGAACCAGTTAATCTTATTTCAACTTGTTTAGACATATTATCTCTCCTTCTGAAATCTATCCAATATTTTTTGATATTCTTGCGTATACTCAGGCTCTGTAATATTTTTAAACTCACCAATCAAGAATTTACCTTCCATTTGCTCTGGAGTAAGTTTTTGTGATGCTTTTACGTCTACCGCTGCTTCTTTAACCCAGTTCATTTGATCAACAACAGTACCTTTTTTATTTTTTCTGCCGTAGTAGGTTGGACAAACGCTGATCGCCTCAACTAAAGAGAAACCTTTATTCTTGATTCCGTTTTCGATATATTTTGTCAGCTGCGGTACATGATAAGCCGTTGCCTAGCTGCATATGTAGCTCCTGCAGCCGCAGCAAGATTTGCAATATCAAAACTCTTATCGATATTTCCGAATGGTGCAGTTGTTGCCAAATCTCCTGTTGGTGTTGTAGGAGAGTATTGTCCGCCAGTCATACCATAAATATTATTATTGAATACAATCGTAGTAATATTTATATTTCTTCTTGCAGCGTGGATCAAGTGATTACCGCCAATCGCTGCTGCATCTCCATCTCCTGAAATTACAATTACTTCAAGTTCCGGTCTGCCATTTTTACTCCGGTAGCAAAGCAAGCGCTCTCCCGTGTGTCGTGTGGAGCGTGTTAAAATCCATGTATCCTGGAGCTCTAGAGGAACATCCGATTCCAGATACGATGCAAACCTTGTCTTTATCTAAACCCATGTTGTGGATTGCTTGACTAACAGCTCTTGTGATGATACCGTGTCCGCATCCTGGACACCAAATATGAGGAAGCTTTTCAGCACGATAATATTGGTTGATTAATTGACTTGACACTTTATTAATACCTCCTTAATCTTAGCTAGGATCTCATCAGGAGTGATCACTTCGCCGTTGATTTTACCTACATGATGAATGGCGCTGCACTTTTTACTACACGTTCAACTTCTAAGACCAGTTGACCATAGTTCATTTCCGCTACGATAATCGCTTTAGCATTCTTCGCAATTTCAGCCATTCTCTTTTCAGGGAAAGGCCAGATCGTAATCGGTCTAAACATACCCACCTTTAGTCCTAATTCGCGAGCTTTCTTCATTGCACTTTTTGCAGATCTTGCAGTACACCATAGGAAAGAACAACAACTTCCGCATCTTCTATATGATTCTCCTCATAGGAAATGATATCATCAAGATTATCATCTACTTTTTCATTAATCTAGTCATCAATTTATCTGCAACTTCATGGCTGTTGCTTGGAAAACCGCTTTCATCATGAACCAATCCGGTTACATGGAATCTAAATCCGTCTCCATAAGCTGCCATTGGCAGGTACGAGTTGTCCTTCTTCTACCCTATAAGGCTGATAATTCGCATCACCTGACTCTGGCTTAATTCTATCAATAATTCGATTTCGCTGGCATCAGGAATTTCTATTTTTTTCGCGCATATGTCCTACTACTTCATCCAGCATGAGCATTACAGGGGTTCTATATTTTTCAGCAAGGTTAAAACAGCGAATGGTTAAATCAAAGGTTTCTCTTACAGAGGATGGTGACAGTGCAATACAGGATGATCGCCATGGGTACCCACTTCGCTTGCATAATATCTCCTTGAGATGGTGCTGTAGGAAGACCTGTACTTGGGCCGCCTCTTTGAACGTCAACAATTACGCAAGGAATTTCAGCGATTGCTGCATAACCGATGTTTTCTTGCTTTAGAGAAAATCCTGGTCCACTGGTTGCAGTCATAGATTTTAATCCAGCTAAAGAACCACCAATTGTAGCTGCCATTCCAGCAATTTCATCTTCCCATCTGAATGAACTTGCCACCTACCGTTGGAAGCATTTGTGCTGATATTTCTGCAATTTCTGTTGAAGGGGTAATCGGATAACCTGCATAAAACTCATTCCTGCAGCGATTGCACCTTCTACACAAGCTTCGTTTCCTTGCATAAGTTTCACATTATTTTTCTTCATCATCCATACCTCCTAAATAGATTGCAAAAATCAGGACAGCGTAATTCACATAATCCACACTTGATGCATTTTTCTATTCAGTAATTTCTACTTTGTCATCTTTGATTGCAAGCACCTTTTTGGACAAAATTCAACACAGATACTGCAACCTTTACACCATTCTTTTTTTACTTTTAATTGAGGTTTTCTTTACCTTTAGACACGATAATAACTCCTTCATCAGCAGATATTTTCCTTGTCTTAATCATAGCAAATAATAATTAAAAATGCAATTATTCTTTCATAATTTATTAAAATAATATTATGATGCAATATTCTTTCATTTTACATGCGTGAATGTAAAATTCATGTTTAGCTATATGGCAGTATACAAACTGTTGTATACCGTATCCAGAAATTCCGTTACAGAGAAATATTCCAAGATTCCAGATCTCGAATTAAATTAAATTTTGTTAGGTCAAAATGAATCGGTGTAATAGATATCATTTTATTTTTACACAATATAGATCTGACCCTTCCAGATGGTCCTCATCAACAATTTCACCGCCTAACCAATAATAAGCCTGTCCACGAGGATCGATTCTTTCAATAAAAGAATTTTTGTATTTCCGAACGCCTAGCGTTGTAATGCTTACGCCTCTAATTTCTTCTTTTTTACAATTTGGTACATTAACGTTTAATAGTGTATCTGGCGGAAGTTTGTTCTCCATCATTTTTTTAGCAAGAGTGAGGCTAAATTCAGCAGCATAGTCATAGTCCAGTTCTGAAAAGTCTGCTAATGAAACTGCCGCAGAAGGAAAACCAAGGATAGCACCTTCAATGGCAGCTGATACAGTCCCGGAATACAAAACATCTGTTCCGAGATTTGCACCACTATTAATTCCGGAGAATATTAAATCAGGGCGTTCTCTGAGCAGTACTTCAATACCCAACTTTACACAATCAGTAGGTGTTCCGGAAACGGACCATGCTTCAAAGTTTCTATCCAACAATTTCACTTTTGAAGCACGAATCGGTTCATGCATGGTTATAGCATGGCCAGTTGCACTTCTCTGTCGATCTGGAGCTACAATGAAAATTTTAGCGATTTTTTCAAGGCTGCAAGCCAATTTAAGTATTCCCTCAGCAAAAATGCCATCGTCATTCGTAATTAATATTTTCAATATGATTCCTCCTTGCACGTAATAGGATATTCCTAAATTTGTATTAATACTAATTTCTCATAAAACAAATAATATTATTACATCATAAGGTTTATTTTCTAGGAGTGATTAATTTGATTCAGATAGATGATGCAGGAAGCGGAAGCTTGATCGGGGGTACCTGTATAGGTGTTATGAGAGCTGAAACCGGCGAATTTGATTTTGATATTATTCCAATCGATCTATACCGACCAGAGTATTTTGAGAAAAAAATTTACTTAGATGAAGTCGTTCGTATCATTGGGAAGTCATTTCAAAAATTAAGCGTAGAAAAAAAAGAGCAAATAGAGGTTTGCCGGGGATATATGTTCGACAGACTTCGTCCATGGCTTAAAAATAATCAGTATCAATACATCAATACATCGATAGATGAGCCTCTTCAACAAAAAATCGAAAATACATTTTCCCAGTATGTCATTCAGCTTGGACTGCCAGAACAATATATCAATTATACAAAATATCCTTTTCACTTTCATCGGCTATTACGGTGGGTATATGCAGATTATGATAAAAGAAAGACACTTTGTAAAACAGGTTGGAAAAGTTGGGAAAAGTACGGTAATCTAGAGCTTGAAAAAAAACTGGATTTTTGAAGCATTCCAGATATAAATGCTTGAAATGCGGTGAAAGTATAAAAAGCGAAAGTCCAGTAGAAATCATAAAATATATAAGCAACCGACCCAATACCATCTATATGCACATTGATTGTGAAAAAATCTAAGCTCCAGAAAGGAGCTTAGAAATATTATACAGGATAAGTTTTTTGTGATTTATCAACGTATTCGCTGTCGATTTTATACTTTTGAGCTTGTCGGTACTTAAAGTATTCGATTGCAACAGGTGGGAATAATCCATAAGAAAGAACATCTTCCTCTTGCTCGTAATACTCTTGCATCTCCTTTTTAAAAGTCTCCAGCTGTGGTGCAATCAAATCGGCAGGTCTGCATTCAATAACCTCTTCCTCTCCAATAATCTTCTTCTTAATATCTTCCGATATAGCAACCGTTGGTCGACCATACTCACCCTTCACATATGCTTTGATTTCTTTTGGAACCATTTTATAGCGCTCCCCGAGTACAACATTAAATACGGCCTGTGTTCCTACCATTTGACTCATAGGAGTAACTAATGGCGGGTATCCTAAATCTTCTCGAACCCGAGGAACTTCCTTTAAAACTTGATCATATTTATCGACTGCATTTTGCATTTTTAGCTGGGAAACCAGATTCGATAACATACCTCCCGGAACTTGGTACACGAGCGCATTGACATCAACTCCCAGAACCTTGGGATCTAATAAGCCGCTGGCTAAATACTTATCTCGTATGGGCCTGAAATGTTCTGCTATTTTATTCAATACCCCTAAATCAAGACCGGAATCTCTTTCCGAAGCTTGTAAGCTGGCAACGAGGGGTTCTGTAGGCGGTTGAGATGTTCCCAATGCCATTGGTGAAATTGCTGTATCTACTACATCCACTCCTGCTTCTATCGCCTTTAAATAAGTCATAGAACCCATACCGCTGGTGTAGTGTGTATGCAGCTGTATAGGAATTTTAACGCTGTTTTTTAGTTTTGAAACAAGTTCGTAGGCATAATATGGAGTTAGTATTCCCGACATATCTTTTAAGCAGATTGAATCAGCTCCCATGTCCTCCATCTGTTTAGCAATTTTTAGATATAATTCAGTATTATGCACTGGGCTAATCGTGTAAGAAATAGCAGCTTGTGCATGGCCTCCTTCTTTTTTTGTTGTATTTAAAGCTACTTCTAAATTTCTAACATCATTTAGTGCATCAAAGATTCGAATAATATCAATACCGTTATGAAATCGCTTTTTTAACGAATTCGGTTACTACGTCATCTGCATAATGCTTATATCCAAGAAGATTTTGTCCTCTTAAAAGCATTTGTAATTTTGTATTCTTTACTATCTTTCTAATCGTTCTTAGACGAACCCACGGATCTTCATGTAAGAAGCGAAGCGAAGAATCAAATGTTGCACCACCCCACATTTCTAAAGAGTGATAACCCGCTTGATCTAA